>NZ_JAAPBB010001496.1:0-230 GCF_019730395.1 Ochrobactrum sp. SFR4
CCTCTCCCAAACGTCAACTAGGCTGGAGCACTTCTCAAGCATGTTATAAATTAACCAAGTACAGCCATAAATGTTCCCCTTACTAGGCTTAATCTGAAATAGAGAAGTAGTCATCAAGAAACTTCTAACAAATGAGTTGCAACAGTTTTCGTCACTTTCTTATAAAGAAAGGATTTAGAATTTAGTTATTTGAAGGGAAATAAAAGAGCAGCCAAATTACTTCTCACTCG
>NZ_JAAPBB010001497.1:0-230 GCF_019730395.1 Ochrobactrum sp. SFR4
ACAAAAATCACCTTATGATCTTTTCCGGCTGTCGTAATGATCGCTGCGCTATTGGTGCAATTTGCAATTGTCGGCCATAGTAAAGCACGGGCAGAGCGCGTGCTGGTTTTACGCCAGCTGCTTCCTGTGTCATTTCCAATTCTTCATGAGACAGACCATGCTCACGCATAAGCTCGGCCACTTTGGCTGCAGCTTCCATTGCTTCAGCTTCAGTGCATCCCCGTGCAGTT
>NZ_JAAPBB010001498.1:0-230 GCF_019730395.1 Ochrobactrum sp. SFR4
GGGTCAATTGCCAGCCAGCCACGCGAACTTTGAATAATGTTCTCATGATGCAGATCACCATGCAGGGCGATTATTTCATGCGGTTGATCGAGCAAATGCAATGCCAGTCCGTCTGCATCGGCGTAGATGTCCTGCGCGGTATCAGCCAGATCAAACAGGCTTTTGAAATGTTTGCGCAGAGGCTGCAATTCTGATGGCAGCGCCTGACCGGAGGGACTGTGCAGAGCGCG
>NZ_JAAPBB010001499.1:0-230 GCF_019730395.1 Ochrobactrum sp. SFR4
TGCTTTCAAGCGTGTCAGCGTATTGCGCATGCTGCTGTCCGATACCGGTTCGGTGATCGCTTTGAGCCTTGCGGTGCTGACCCTGTTTTGCGGGTTGTTTGCCCCGTGGCTGGCACCGGAAGATCCCTATGGCGGTAATCTTGGCATGATGCTGAAGCCAGTCGGTGAGGCAGGCTATCTGCTCGGTACTGACGGGCAGGGACGCGATATGATTACGCGTCTGCTTTATG
>NZ_JAAPBB010001500.1:0-229 GCF_019730395.1 Ochrobactrum sp. SFR4
GAACATATCGATCTGCATCAGATCATAGGGATTTTGCGGCGCAAGCAATGGCGCGAAAATCGCAGCCAGCACCAGCAAGACACAGAAAATCAGGCCGATTGTCGCTTTCGGGCTGTGTAGAATTCCGGACACAGCCGTTGAGACCATGCCTTCACCAAAGAGACGTTGTGTGAGAGTGGTCATCAGCGTTTGCTCCGGATACGTGGATCAAGAAGCGAATAGAGGACAT
>NZ_JAAPBB010001501.1:0-229 GCF_019730395.1 Ochrobactrum sp. SFR4
GGCGGTGGTGTGCAGGATTTTGATGCGATTAAACTGCTTAAATTCGCTGCTTAAGTTTGCCTAGAGAAGGCGGTTTTGCCTGTTCTTGCAGGGCAACATGAATCATTCTGTCAGAGAGTGATTTTATCATATTGTTTTTATTATAAATTACGGGAGATAGCATGGTTCTCCGTCTTATAACGCCGCCGGTCAGCGAGCCGGTGACGACAGCATTGCTGCGCGATTTTTT
>NZ_JAAPBB010001502.1:0-229 GCF_019730395.1 Ochrobactrum sp. SFR4
TCTTTGACGGATGCAGTCTCGGCAAACTTGCCTTTGCCGTCGATGAAGGCAGAGTAAAAACGACCGACCTGTTTCATAGGAGCGCTCCCTTAAGCTTGACCGGCCAGTTCGCGGACGATGTCCTCAACCAGTACGTCGAAATATTTCTTGTTGCGCCGTGATCCGATGGTCAGACCGTGAATTGGCGGGGTTTCTTCGGCATCAAATTCTATGCGCAGCTGACCACGCC
>NZ_JAAPBB010001503.1:0-229 GCF_019730395.1 Ochrobactrum sp. SFR4
ACTGAACCCGGAACATCGCCCTCATCTGCGAAGTCTAATTCAGCTTCAATAAAAGCTCGCGCCTGAATGAGCTTCTGTCGCCAATCCATATAAAGATTACGTTGCGCACCGGAAGCAACTTGCTGTGCTAATCGTCTTTGTGTTTCCGTTTCAGCGGAGATCAAATCCGCCAGCCCTTCCGCCATAGTTAAATCCATTTTGCCGTTTGCAAATGCACGGCGCGTGAATT
>NZ_JAAPBB010001504.1:0-229 GCF_019730395.1 Ochrobactrum sp. SFR4
TGTATCTTTACTTATGTATATTGTATTAAACAATAGAGCGATGAATATTATGTCTTCAAACTCATCTGAGGAAGAAAAATAGCGTTATTGGGTATGTAAGCCGCTATTCCAGGCATATTAGGGTGTTTTCACTTTAAGCGGTTCGCGGTTACTGCGTGCTGGGTTGATCGTAAATTTCGATGATGCAAATACCAGTTATCAATTTCAAGCGCCACCGTTTCGCACCGCA
>NZ_JAAPBB010001505.1:0-229 GCF_019730395.1 Ochrobactrum sp. SFR4
GTGCGTGGAGGTGAAGAAACCCCGGCGATGTTTTGACGTCTGTCATGCGTCAGTGCGCTCCTGTGTCCGGCGCCAATCCGTAGGTGGCGGCAAATTCATGATGCGACGCCCGTGGCCCCGCCACGACCATGGCCGATCCTTCGGGCAACGGCGTTCCGTCCCACGGGCTTATCTCAGCGTTGAAGGCGCTTCGCACTCCAATCAGGGTCAACTCGCTGGGCCGGTCCTC
>NZ_JAAPBB010001506.1:0-229 GCF_019730395.1 Ochrobactrum sp. SFR4
TGCAATGCTGCCGCATCACGCGCAGATACATCCGGATAGGCAGAATCACTACCAACATCCTGCGTATAACGCCATGAACGGGCACATTTGGTACCGGTTGCCTTAGCTGACACAACCGCAACGCCTTTCACATCACTCAGAACAAAGGCTTCACCGGCTACCGGCTGATCACTCACTGTGATATCACTGGTGATGCAGATTTCCGCCAGATCCAGACCCGGAACCGCCG
>NZ_JAAPBB010001507.1:0-229 GCF_019730395.1 Ochrobactrum sp. SFR4
CCGGTCAATTCAGAGAACCGCTCGTCAATTTCCACCCACATATCCGTGCCGACAATGCCCGGACAATAGGCGTTTACGGTAATGCCTGCGCTCGCATATTCCTTCGCAGCTGCCTGCGTCAGCGCACGTACCGCGAATTTGGTTGCAGAATAAACACCGAGCATCGCAAAACCATCATGACCGGCAATTGACGAGGCATTGATGATCTTGCCCTTTTGTCCGCGCTGTT
>NZ_JAAPBB010001508.1:0-229 GCF_019730395.1 Ochrobactrum sp. SFR4
GGCGCTTGATGCTATTTTGAAACGCCATAATTATCCGGAAGCCGTTTCGCGGCTGCTGGGTGAAGCGGCAGTGCTGACCGTACTGCTCGGCACATCCCTGAAATTTGACGGCAAGTTTATTTTCCAGACCAAATCTGACGGACCGGTGGATATGCTGGTTGTTGATTTCCGCACGCCGGATGCAATCCGCGCCTATGCACGTTTTGATGAAGAGCGTGTGGCAGAGTTT
>NZ_JAAPBB010001509.1:0-229 GCF_019730395.1 Ochrobactrum sp. SFR4
GCTTCAGCACATTGCGCGGGGTGAATTCTGCTACGCGCCCGTCCTGATAAACGAGATCGCAGAGAACTTGCGCGGTCGGGTCAGATTCCCAAGGCACAACAGTTAATGTGGAAAGATCAGCGACAAGACGCAGATCGCCGTCATCTTCCGGATAGACAAAGCCATGACCGTCATCAGGATAGTCACCAGAAATAGTGACCATGAAAACAGCGGATGGCAATGCCAGCGT
>NZ_JAAPBB010000185.1:0-471 GCF_019730395.1 Ochrobactrum sp. SFR4
GAGAGCTGGGCATCTGCTCGTGTGCGCTTGCTGGCACAGGGCGCGTCATCCTTGCCCAAACTGGCCTCGCAAACCCGCACGCTTCGTGAAGTGTATGACCGGATAGGCCATCTCTCGGATGCCGAGCGCCAGTACCTGTCGGCAGAGGCTGACCGCGCTGAGCAGCAGGCAATGGTGTGGCTGGCGGTCTGCCGGACCTATCGCTTTATATACGAATTCGCAGTCGAGGTGATCAGCGAACGCTACCAATCATGGCGGCTTGACCTGGGTCATGAGGTTTTTGACCGCTTTCTCGCGGAGAAGGCTGAAAGCGATCCCGGCCTCGCCGCTCTTTCAGCTTCAACCTGCGCGAAATTGCGTCAGGTCTTGTTTCGGATATTGCGTGAAGTTGGTTTGATAAGCGTCGAGGGTAGAATTCAGCCGATTTGGTTATCGGGGCGCATGAAGCGGCTGATTGAGGTGAGTAATCCG
>NZ_JAAPBB010001510.1:0-229 GCF_019730395.1 Ochrobactrum sp. SFR4
GTTCCAGCGAAGAAGATGAGGATGAAGACGAGGAATAATCCCCTCTCTCATTTTAACGATCAAAGAGCATTTTCAGTGAAACTGGGAATGCTCTTTTTTTGCGCTCAAGTTGGCTTGCTAAAACTATTCCGATCACAAGCCTTTAAACTACCCTGCCCGAGCAACAAAAAAGGCCACCCGAAGGTGGCCTTTTCTTTATCTTATAAGAGGCAGATTATTCTGCAGCATT
>NZ_JAAPBB010001511.1:0-229 GCF_019730395.1 Ochrobactrum sp. SFR4
GGTTTTTTTTAAATACAAGGTTTTCGTGCAACACATGAGCGTTTATTTCATGGCAGCAGTGGCTGAAAATGATTATTCAGCCATAAAAATGGTTTTAGCACAGTGGTTCCGCAGTTTCAGCCTCTTCTGTAAAATTGTCTGTCAGCGACATTTTTGCGCATTTTGAAGAGGCTATTTTCCTGGTCTGACACCGGCGTCTTTGATTGACATTTAAATATTGCCGAACAAT
>NZ_JAAPBB010001512.1:0-229 GCF_019730395.1 Ochrobactrum sp. SFR4
GTCTGAAAGACGGTTTCACCATTACCATGGATGTACGTAACACCCAGCCGGTCACCGGCATTGCGGAATCCATTCAGCAAACCTTTGCCAAAGCGAATATCAAACTTGAGATTATTCCGGGCGACGGCAAGCAGACACTAACCAAATATCGTGCGCGTAAGCATGATATTTACATCGGCCAGTGGGGTATTGATTACTGGGATCCGCATACCAATGCCGATACTTTTGT
>NZ_JAAPBB010001513.1:0-229 GCF_019730395.1 Ochrobactrum sp. SFR4
TCAGGCAATGGCGGCGCCCGACTGATTTCCGTCGGCGGGCAAGCCCGCCTTTACAGCGCGAAACAAATCAGCCGGGCTTTGCCATCAAGACCCTCGCCAGAGGCTCGCGCTGCCAGACCGGAGCGCCCGTGGGCGTGTCTCGCCATGAAGGCCGCGACGGTCGCGGTCCAACTGACGGAAGCATCCCATGTACGCGCACGACGATTTCGAACCCGAGCACAGGACGTCC
>NZ_JAAPBB010001514.1:0-229 GCF_019730395.1 Ochrobactrum sp. SFR4
TTCGCGGGCTAGCTGGTTGCGGCCAGAAACATCTTTGGCACGTTTGAACATAAGTTCTGCTGTGCTTTCGATGACGTTTGACTGATACAGTTTGCCCAGCGACGGGTGATTGGTAACGATGGATATGACCTTACGGCGTTCGGTCTCTTCGATATCGCCATCCGCAGCGGCAACCAATGCGGATGCAGCCAATACAGCTTCGAGAAAGTCCTTATTCTCACCGTATTCA
>NZ_JAAPBB010000186.1:0-469 GCF_019730395.1 Ochrobactrum sp. SFR4
TTCGACGTTGCTCGAGCGCGCCCGCCTTTTCCGCTGCGACGGGTGATCCTGTGGGTCGTCATTCTCGGTGTCGCACTCGATTTCGGTATTATTGTCGCCAATAATCCGAACTTCGGCTGGCCGGTTGTCGCGGCGTATTTCTTTGATCCGACAGTGATGGAAGGGCTGACAATTACGCTCGGCCTGACTGTTATTGCAATGGTTATCGGTGTCGCGCTCGGTCTCATACTGGCGATTGCCCGCATGTCGCAGGACAGGCTCGCAAGCTCGCTTTCTAATCTGTTCATCTGGTTCTTCCGTGGCACGCCTTTGCTGGTGCAGCTGATCTTCTGGTACAATCTTTCGACATTGTTTCCAAAAATCTCGCTGGCCATTCCTTTTGGTCCGACACTGATCAGCTGGAACACCAATGACATTATTACACCGCTGACGGCGGCGATTGTTGGTCTGGCTCTGAACGAAGCCGCCT
>NZ_JAAPBB010001515.1:0-229 GCF_019730395.1 Ochrobactrum sp. SFR4
TCACCCATAGCGGTGTAACTCGCTGCATGGTGCATGTGAAACGGATTATCCGCGCACAGACGACGATGCAGCTCATAACCGTCAGGGTTTTCCTGCGGGGAGATGGTGAAATGCGCACCTTTACGGGATTTCAGTTCATGGGCTGCACGCAAAGCACCGACCACGCCGGTGGTTTCATTGGCGTGCTGGCCACCGCTGATAATCATTGGCTCATCTGTGCCTTTGATAT
>NZ_JAAPBB010001516.1:0-229 GCF_019730395.1 Ochrobactrum sp. SFR4
TGGCACGGCGAGATATTCGGACAATGTTGCCCCAGCATCACGCTCCGGATCTGCCGCATCATAGGCATTCTGGATTTTCTGCTGTTGCGGGGATTCAATCGTATCAGATGCCGGACGGAAACGACGCAACAGCGCATAAACCGTCAGGCCGACAATACCAAGCACGGTAATTTCGCCCAGCGTATCAAAACCGCGGAAGTCTACCAGCAACACATTGACCACGTTTTTA
>NZ_JAAPBB010001517.1:0-229 GCF_019730395.1 Ochrobactrum sp. SFR4
GCCAGTGGCCGATGATGAGCTCAGAGGCGCAGGACTGACAGGCGATTATGGTGCCGATGTTGTTTTGCGGGATTCTCCCGTGCAGCTGACAGAACGCCTCGTGCTGCGTTTGCCGCATGAAGAGGATATCGACGCTCTTGCTGTTCTGGCGGACAATGTGAATGTAGCGCGCATGTTGGCGCGTCTGCCTTATCCCTATTCCCGTGACCATGCTGTTGATTTTATCAAG
>NZ_JAAPBB010001518.1:0-229 GCF_019730395.1 Ochrobactrum sp. SFR4
CTTCGGCTCGGATCTTCGCGCAACGGTGCAACGCTGGACTGGCATTCCTACATGTGTCGGAATTGGACAGACAAAGACACTTGCGAAGCTCGCAAACCACGTTGCCAAGAAAAACTCTGACCTTGGCGGCGTTTGTGACCTGACCAATGAGCATGACCGCGCCGCCTGGCTCGATCGTATCGAGGTTGGCGAAGTGTGGGGTATTGGGGCGGCTTCGGAACGTAAGCTT
>NZ_JAAPBB010001519.1:0-205 GCF_019730395.1 Ochrobactrum sp. SFR4
GGTGGCCTTTTTTAATACTTCCCTCTCCTCCAGAAGTAGGCGGTTCTCCTTACGCAGCCGTTCATTCTCTTTTGCTAGGTTCAGGACCTATTAATTGATTGCGTAGTGTTTAATCAATTGATTCAATTGTGGTGCAAGGAGGTGCTGCCATGAGTGATTTGATTTGGTTGTCGGAGGCGCAGATGCGCCGGATCGAGCCTCATTT
>NZ_JAAPBB010000187.1:0-469 GCF_019730395.1 Ochrobactrum sp. SFR4
CGCGAGGCTGTTAGCTTAAATCTTGCTGATGAGACCTCAGCCCGGTTCCGCAATATTGCTGCCGTTGACATGGAGGATGGCACTTATATTGTGTGTGGTTTTGTGAACGGTAAGAACCAATTTGGTGCATATACCGGCTATCAGATATTTTACGGAGTATATCGGCCCGTGGATCCAATTTTCGTAACAAAATACATAATAAAACCCTCTTTTGGCTTGAGTTTATGTGTAGCTTCAGGGGGTGAATTCAAACACTAAAATATCTTAAGCCATTGTAATTACTTCTATATTTCTAACATCAATTTGACATTCAACATAATTTCTGTTTTGATATATCAATAATTTCAACGCAGAGGTCGCTATGTCACAACTACGACAAGCTCGCACAATCACTACAGCTCAATTTCATCAAGCGCTCAACACCGCTGTAAACCTGAGACACCCCCATCGCAATAAAGCCACTCTATTG
>NZ_JAAPBB010000188.1:0-468 GCF_019730395.1 Ochrobactrum sp. SFR4
GCATTGACCCGAATGGATGTTCCTCCCCATTCCACTGCAAGCGCACGAGTCAGATTAACGACAGCACCTTTCGACGCATGGTAGGATGCAATCGGATAAAAGCCACCACCTGACAGTGCCATGATAGACGCCATATTGACAACTGCACCACCGCCATTGGCCCGCAGTCGCGGATACGACAGCCGGCACAATTCGAATGTTACGTCCAAATTGACCGTCATCGCCTGACGCCACAAGTCTGGCGTCAGGTCGGTAGCGGCTTTGCGCTGGACCAATGACGATGACGTGGTGCGCAGGAGCTTCGATGCGCTTTCCGGCGAGATACACGCTTCGGCCAAAGGCGCCATGATCGAAGACAGCCGCTATATCCGCAATGCAGCCAGTGACCGCCTTCGCGCCGCCTTCGGTGACGTCGGAGCTCCAACTGCTCCGGTGCTGGCCTATGGGCCGGGCGACACACCTGTGTTG
>NZ_JAAPBB010000189.1:0-466 GCF_019730395.1 Ochrobactrum sp. SFR4
GGACACCGCAGGCGGTCTACAATGGCTACACCTCCTGCCCGATGGTCACCGGCATCGGCAAGGCGATGCTGATCGAGTTCGACTATGACGGCAATCTGATCCCCTCCTTCCCGTTCATCGATCCGCTGAAGGAATTGTGGGTGTCCTGGCTGATCGAGGAAAAGGGCCTGCTCGGGGCCTATCGCGCCATGCTGCGCGGGCGCGCATAGGGAGAAGCGACCATGAGCGATTTTGATCTCACGACGATCTATTTCATCCTCTCCGAGAGCATGGGCGGCTGGCTCTGGGGGTTCGTCGTCCTCGCCGTCCTGCTTCTCGCCGCGATCGTGGCCGGCATCATGACGCTTCAGAAGAACGGCACGCCGGCCCGGCGCCCACTGGTTGCCGCGCTTGGGGCGGGCCTGGTGACCACGATTATCTTCACCTTCCTCGTTCCAATCTGGACCTTGGCCGGAGCCGGCGCGCT
>NZ_JAAPBB010000190.1:0-466 GCF_019730395.1 Ochrobactrum sp. SFR4
TCCGTGACACGCTCTTTATTTTAGAGCAGAGAGCCCAGCTTGCACCACCGCGTAAAGATCTCATGGCTCTGCAAGCCGCCTCTTATCTCAAATTACGACGCTATGATGATGCCCGAATTATCTACGAAGCATTAGCAGCCTCAGGAGATCGTGAAGGTATCCGTGGTATGGCTGCTATCAGAGACCTGCAACGACGGTAAATACTGGCTTGGTTTTCTGCATTTCTCGAAATAACGGCCAGCGACATAACTCGCTGGCCGTTTCATTTAATATATTGCCATTAATTATTAATCATTTTCCGTTAACCATAAACTTTAACCGGATACAAATAATTCGACAGCGCGTACCGGTCTGAATAATTACAGCATTTTTGCCCGTCTGGATCACAAGAGTAATGAGAGCCATGTACGACACATATCAAAAACTCTCTGTACTGCAATTGAATCGTATAATTCTTTATGCAGGT
>NZ_JAAPBB010000191.1:0-466 GCF_019730395.1 Ochrobactrum sp. SFR4
GACAGCTACTGTGGCAGGCGGATAATCATCATAATGAGGATCATCAGGATCAACAGGATCAACATCATCAAGCAGCAATTCCACAAGGTCACCATCCGTCAACAAAGGCCAGATTTCTATACTAACGGTTACATCAGTAAAATTTTCTGCAATATTAATTAGATTTGTATTGGTATTAAACTCGTCGATTACCGGCGTATAAAAATTAATAGCTTGCGAATTGTCAGTCATAATCAATTTCCTACTAAAAATATTGTTTAATTAAATTTCCATAGCTCTTGTAAACATTGTGCCGGTGGTGTGGATAGACTCGCCGATCTGCTCACCGGTGCCGTTTGGACCTGTATGATAAGTATACCAAAGCTCCCAAGTTGCCTGCGTACTACCATCCGGCGAACGCCCCAGATTGCCGAACTCCGTGAAAACATTGATCGCTTTCGTGTCTGTAACCGCTGCAAAATCTTCG
>NZ_JAAPBB010000192.1:0-465 GCF_019730395.1 Ochrobactrum sp. SFR4
CGACGATGATCTTGAGGGCATCCCCTTCTCAGGTCCTGCCGGTCATATGCTGGAGCGCATTCTCGCCGCCATTAATCTGAAGCGCGAACAAGTCTATCTGGCCAATACTCTGCCATGGCGTCCGCCGGGCAACCGCCCTGCAACGCCGCTGGAGCTCGACCTCTGCCGTCCGTTTCTTGACCGCCAGATTGAGCTGGTTGCGCCAAAAGTAATTGTTGCGCTCGGCGACCCTGCGGCAAAGGCGCTGACAGGCTCCCGCGAGCCGATCTATAAATTGCGCGGCAACTGGCATAGTCTGACAACTGCCGGTGCGCAGGCCGTCGCAATTATGCCAAGCCTGCATCCGGATTATCTGTTGCGCACACCGGCGCAAAAGCGTTTTGCATGGGAGGACTGGCTGATGGTCAAAATGCGTCTGGAAGGCAATGAAGCCTGACCTTTGGCTTAGAACATAAAATACGACAT
>NZ_JAAPBB010000193.1:0-464 GCF_019730395.1 Ochrobactrum sp. SFR4
TCAGTCTGTTCCTGATCGCGCAGGCGGCCGGTTTCATCCGCTGCCGCCTGAGCTGCACGGCGGGCAGCGCTGATCAGATCGGATTTTCCGCTGCTGGCTGGCTGATCGGAACCGCGGTTACGCTGTTCATCACGGACACGACGGATAATTGCATTGAGATCCGGCATGGCTGCAAGGGTCTGATCAACGCGGATTTCTTCGTTTTTCACTTCTGGCTGCGTTGCCGCTGCCTGCGTGTCGAGTTCCAGCAGATCGCTGGCTTCGATCTTGAAATCTTCCGTGACAGCAGTTGCCTGAGCGTCCGGCTTTGAGCGGCGAACAGCTTGTGCAAGACCACCGAGCAGGGATTTACGGGAATCCGCTTTCGGATTGTCAATATCTGCATCCACACGGGCTTTATCGGCTACCGGATGTGCAGCAGACTTGACCGCAGCACGGGCGGCTTCAATCGCAGCATCGGCAGG
>NZ_JAAPBB010000020.1:0-34531 GCF_019730395.1 Ochrobactrum sp. SFR4
GACTGCAATTCCGAGACCGGCCAGCGGCAGACAAAGTGCAGGTATCAGCACAATAGCGCGGGCAGTTCGGGAATTAATAACAATATGCGCCAAGGTCGTCGTGATCGCAGCAAAACCGATAATCAGCGCCGGATACCCGGCCAGTCCGGCACCAAAAGCACTCAGCATCCGCTGTGCGATCAGTTCCGCAGTACCGGTGGTGAGCAGCGCCTCGCCAATTACCAGAGTACCGGCTAAAAACAGCAGCAGGTTCCACTCCACCAGTTTCAGTGCTTTTTTAAAGGAAACCGGTGAGAGCTTTTCAGATGTCACCAGCAATGCGGCAATCAAGGCAATCAATGGCATATCAATACCGTGTAATGCCGTGGTGGCAAACATCACCACCGTTGCGCCGGTAATCAGCAACAGCATTTTCTGCTGGCGTGTCAGTGCTGTTTCGTCCTGCTTATCCGTCCATTGCGGCAGCGATTGCCTGCGTTCTTCAGGATTCAAAAACAAACGCAGAATAAGCTCGCAGGCAATCAGACTGATAAGCAGTGAGAATGGCGCGGCAAAAGCAATCCAGCTGAGAAAATCCATTTCACGACCACCGGTTCGGCTGATGAAATCCGCAGCGACCAGATGTGCACCTGCACCGGTGAGTGATGCACCGGCAGACAACAGAATAATCGTGGGGAATAACAAGGCCAAAGCACGGGTAAAACCGGCGCTGACTGCCGAACCGGCAATTGCCACATAAACAGGCAATAAAATCGCTGCACGCGCAGAGGTGGAAGGAATGATAAATGCCGTCATGAAGACAAATAATGTCAGCAGATAAAATAGCGACCGAACGGATTTCAGCCTTGTCAGATTGCGCAGCAGCAACTTCTCAATCAAACCTGATGCCTGCAAAACAGCCGCAAGAATAAAAGCCGCCAGCATCAGCCAGATTATATCTTTGCCAAGCGCTGCATAGACAGCCTCATTACTCACGGTTCCGGTAACAGCCAGTGCGATTGCACCACTGAGCGCCACCGGCGTTTCCGGCAGATCCAGTATCACCCAGCAAACAAGAGTAATGACAAAAATCGCAACGGACACCCGCATTGGCATGGTCAGCCCGTCGATCGCTCCGAAAATCAAAATAGCTGAAAAACCAAGGATCAGTGCCGCAATGATTTGCTTCACCTGTTTCAACGGCATTGCAGATACCGGCACAACAGCTTTTGATGAATTATCAGTCAGTTTTGCCGGTGTAAGTCTTGTAATATTATGAAGTGATTGTTCTGCCATTAGCCAGAGCCCTTATATATTTCTTATCAGGGCTAACGGCTGAGGCATGAGATTATTCCGTTTTATTTCAAAAATTGCACCGGCGCAGAATCATACGCATCTTAAAATTTCAGCTATAAGCGCGGTTTGTCAGCATAAACTATACCAAATATTGCCCAGCCTCTACCCTAAGAGAGAGAAACCAGCCACTCATCCGGTTACATAAATGCTGCACGATGAAAAAGACCTGACAGGGATAAGGCGGTGTGTCAGAAATCAATGATAGCAACCGCAAAGTTACGCACATAATCTGCAATCAATTCGGCCATACCCCATTGATACGAAAGATCGCTTGGGTTAGAACGGCTTTGCTTTATATCAAAAGCGACTGCGCACCCGTAGCTCAGCTGGATAGAGTGCTGCCCTCCGAAGGCAGAGGTCACAGGTTCGAATCCTGTCGGGTGCGCCAATAAAATCAATGATTTAAGATATTTCCTGGCACTGACCACAGGTTCAAATGAACTATTTGCGGTTAACTGAGCCTTGTATGCTTCAGATTTATCATCAGGATTTCAGTCATCAACGCTTTTCACAGGCTTCAATGCGTGCTGCTAAATTTGATGGCTGAGCATCTTGACTCTTTTCAAATACGAGAACATTTTAGGAACATTAATTAAGATTCCCGAATGTCTGTTGCTGACAAAACTGCTGAAAAATTCATCATCATGCCCTACCGCAAGGCCAAGGCAAAACTTACACTTGGGGAAATGTGCCCTGCATTCAGCGAAACCGGAGCGATTAAAATCGCAACTTCTATGAGTGAGAGATTTGCCGGTGTCGCGGCCTAGCATCGGCTCAACTGCTTTCCCGTTCTGCCCCCGCAATCATGATGGAAGCCACCGTGACCGATCCGACCGCCATTGAAATTTCAGTCGAAGCCGCATCTCATAAGGGCGAATTTTTCCTGGTTGACGCCAGCTTCTTGGGCAACAGCAGGGTTCCCGGCATAGAAATTGCCAACGAAGATAAACTGATCCATCCGGGGATGAATGTCGTCGCGCGTCCTGACGGAATGCCAGATCAATATCCGGAGCGTCCCCATCTGGTTCACGTACCGGAGAAGGGCGGAATGCCACGCGATCTGGAAGAACTCGCTGGCATATGGATTGTGTCGGAGCCTTTGAAGCTACTGTTCGAGCAGATGGACGCCGAGGCGTTTGCATTTGTGGCATGCGACTTCAGCCTTGCTGACGGGAGCCCCGGCCCTCAGTACTACCTAGGCAATGTGCTGCGCAGAATCGATGCCCTGGATGAGGCCTCCTCTCGCGTGAGGATCAAGCTCGACCACAATTATCAGACCGGCGAGGACGAGAAACTTTATAGCCTCGTCGGCGGAGCCAGCTTGGTGTTCAAACAGAATATTGTGGGAGATGTCCATATTTTCCGCCAGGATCGCATGGGAGCACCTCCCATCTGCGATCGCGCGATGTTTGATGCATTGAGTGCGGCCAACTTCTCCGGCATACGGCTGCGCGATGTAGCCGATATCTGACAAGGGGTCATTTACGGACATTGCTAAACTTGAAAACTTTATCAGGTTTTTTTGAACCATTGCCGGACTGTACCGTTACTACCATGTACCAACACCATTAAACGAAGGAGAATCCCCATGGATTGGAACAGAGTTGAGGGTAATTAGAAGCAGATCAAAGACAAAGTCAAAGAGCAGTGGGGTAAACTCACTGATGATGACATTGACCAAATTAATGGTCGCCGTGAACAGCACAATGCGACAAGCGTCTGCGCGGGCGACCGGTCGGCGTCGTGCCTTTTACCGGCAGAGATCGCACAGCAGTCATTGCCTGCTCAAAAGAAGCCAAGGTTTACAACGTGAAAAACGTCATGCGGGTCCGTGAGGCTATATTTATGCAGGTAAAAATGATGTGCGTTGCGCAGTATTTTGATTATTTTTTAGGCTTATGCACTATAACTTACGGGTTACACTAGGTTGTGTTTTAGGAAAGCCACTAGGTTTATAATATCAGACATAAAAAAGCGGAACCTAAGCCCCGCTTTTAAATTCGCCAAGAGTCGCTTCAGCGACGGGTTGCCCTAAATCAGAACTTCGCACCAATCCTTAATGCAAACGCGTGATCTCGCGCGCCAAAGCCACCGAAACCGGTTTGATATTCAATCCCTGTAGTCCAGGCATTCTCGAAACTAAAATCAAGCGATAAACCGATATTTCCGCTATCGCTCCCCTCGCCTTTGATGTCGAGAACATAAGGAAGCCCGCCAAGCGCACTATACCCCATTGCTGCACGGCTCGCCCCTTGGAAATCATGCGCATATTCTACCCGCACACCCGGTGTCAAACGACCCCATGTATAGTCAATGGCATAATTGGCACGCAGACCAACCACACCCGTGACGGTATCCACGGTTTGATTGCCATAGGTCAGCCGGTAGATGCTTTCACCGCCTTCCGCATATCCGTCGAGCCATGAGCGCGACATTTCAAGCCGGCTATAAGGGGAAACTAACCAAGTTTCCCGGCGAAACTCATACGCAGCTGTCAGCGATCCGAACAGCTGGCGTCCATCACGTTTGCCATCAGTCAAATCTCCGTCTGGTGTGATGAAACGGGTTGATTCAAAATCCAGAATGCTCCCGCCCACCAACGCATCAATGAAGAAATTTTCAATCGGCTTGTAGCTACCATAAACAGCAGCGCTGTAAGCATTGGCCCGGCTTTCCGTGCCGTTGTTACCAATATCTGTCCGATCCCGCCCGTACCCCGCACCAAAACCGGCGACGAGCTTTTCCGAGAACCGATAATCGATACCGCCACTCACCCCGACAAGCGTATAGTCCAGATCGATTTTGCCGCTATCGCGCTCACCAAAATTGACGAATCCGCTGCTCCACAAAGCAAATGGCCCCAAATCAGGATCCAAAGCCGGTGCAGGCTGCTCCGGGGCCTTCAGCCCAATTGCCTTACCCGGAAAATTATTGCGCTTTTCGGGAGCATAACCAAGAACTGCATTGCTTATTTCAGACCCTGACGAATCCGGATCGCTTTGGTTCGCTGTTTGCTGTGCCGGCGATTGTCCGCCGAGCCTTACAGCTAAACTGGACTTTCTCCTGTCACCTTCATTATGCAATTGCTCAAGCCGGTTTTGAAAATTCCGTATTTGAACTTGCGCAAAACGTCTTGCAGTGCTTGTTTGCGCATTCAGCAAACCGATCACTTCTGGGTCGAGTGTTGGATCCGGAAATACCAGTGCTGCGCGGCTGACAACAACCGTATAGTTGCGATTGTTCCCGTTTGGAGCAGTCACGACAATCGAAACCATGTTCGCGCCGATACCCAACCCCATTGGAGCACTCGAACTTCCTGACGCAACAGTACTTCCTGCTACTCTTACCCGGGCCGCCGGCTCTGATACCATTGGAACGAAGGATATATTCTCAACACTATTCTCAACATTCAGAGAATAATTGAGCGTCTCTTTATCAAATACCGGGTCCAGAGATCCGACGCTAGGAATAAGACTTGTTAGCGTAGCATCCGCCGACGCGGCTCGCGTGACATTCACCCTATAGCTGCGTGTCGTTCCATTTTGCGCAGTAACGACAACTGTCAGGGTCGTATCGCCAATACCCAATTGTAGGGCACTGCTTGCGTTACCGGAGGCAACGGTGCCTCCATTAATCGTGATGGTTGCAGCCGGATCAGCAGAGGCCGGCGTCAATTGTAACGACGATGTTTCAGTTGGAACCGTTATGGTGTAATCCATCTCGCTTGGCGAAAATGCCGGATCAAGGCTTCCGGCACTTGGAACAAGTCCCACCAGATCGGCATTGTCCGACTGAGCGCGGATGACATTGACGGTATAGGCCTTCGTGCTGGCTCTATCCTGCGCAGTTACAGTCGTTGTAACCATGTTGCTCCCGACCATTAATGGAATTGCACCGCTGGCTGCTCCAGAAGATGTCGGAACCCCGTTAACAACAACCGTTGCGTTGACATCTCCAAGGAATGGTCTGAGCGTGATGTTCTCAACATCATGTGCGACATTCAACGTGTATGAGGTCGTGTTAGGAGCAAAGCCAGGCGCTAAAGTACCTGCGCTGGGAATAAGGTCGTGTAAATTCGCGTTTTGGGAGGCAACAAGTTGAAGATTCAGCTCGTTAGAACCGAGATTACTGTTTCCCGCCAGGTTGACGACAGATCCGGCGGGCACCCTGACAGCTATGTTACCGACACCTGCCGACAAGATCATAAATGTATAATTGATGTTATCACTTGTTGTCGGAGCGGAGGCAGACCCTAACACGGACCCAGATAGTGAAATATTAATATCCTTTGCGGCAAATCCGGTAACTGCCTCAGAAAATTTAACTGTTACAACTTTCAAGGTATCATATGGTGAAGAGTAACTTGATAGTGTGACCGTAGGGCTAGCAGTATTTACAAGCACTCCTGAGGTAGCTCCGACATTGTATAAAGTTAATGCCGCCGGTTCATTTGCGCTGCTCCTGATTGACCCTCCGTTAGCCGTAATTGAGCCAATCGTAATTCCGTCCCCATCCATATCGCCGGACTGAACTGTATAAGAAAATGTGAGGACATTGGTATCGCTACCGCTTGCATATTCTGCGGACTTGATATCCGAACCTACAGTAATCGATAATAACGGTGTGCCCGTTACAAATACCGGCTGGTCAAAATTCACAGAGAAGACCAGCTTTGATCCTGCTTTGTAATAACCATTAGCAGGAACATTAACCGATAATACCTTTGGAACTGGGTAGAATATGGTGATATAAGCTGTATTAACCGAGTATTCATAGGGTGGGCCGGTTTCTTCCACCTGATAACGAAAAGAATCGTCGCCCGTAAAGCCGGCAACCGGCGTATATGTAAAAGCTCCATTGGCATTTAACACGATCATTCCATGGCTCGGGGCACTAACTAACTCAAACTTAATCTTATCTCCGACAGCTGTTAACCTGCTGGATATTGATGTATTATTTGAGCCACTGAAATATTGCTCTGAAGTAACCGGGGCTGACTGGGCGCCGATTGAAGATAACAGTAAACCAATGACTCCCAGCACAGCGATCACGTATTGACGCCATCTAAGAATGCCGAACGCGCTCAGTGCCCCCATTGCCTGAACTCCCCCTGCCGCAGCGAATAGTAATAGTTTTATCGTCACTAAAATACATGAGCGATAAGAGGGCTATTCGATACATGAAAACAAAAGCAAGAAAATACGGCAAACGCCGTATTTCCTAAATCGCCCTCCCAAACGACATCATGCGCCACTGCGAATATTGCAATTGTCGCAGTTAACTGAACAAATTTGTAGTGAGTATACTCAGGCTCAATATCTGGCTGGCAGAAAGGAAGAATATAACAAGCTCGTTGAAGGCTGTGCATCCCCGCATATGAAACTGTTTTGTGTGCTTGCTCTTACCGCCGCCGCCTAATCAGGCTGGGTATCGTTGGCGACAAAAACAGAAAAGGTCGAGCAATTGTACCAATGACTGAAAGTGCCTTGAATGCTTTGCAAGAAGCATATGAAGCTCGACAATCGTCTTATGTTCTCGAGTATTGCGGCAAATGCGTATTAAACATTAAGAAGAGTTTTGCGTTAAACGAGCGGGTCTATCTGACATTGTCCCACATGCCCTCCGGCACAGCGCAGCTGTATGGATGAGCAAGGCTTGGAAAGCCGGATCATCAGTTCGTGTCTGGAACACTCAGGATCTTTCAAGCCATTCAGCCTCTCCTTCCCAATCACTCTCGATCAGCAGGCGGATATTTCTTAAGCGCATTCTCCCTGTCACCTGTGAGCGAACACGCGCCGGCATCCGGCGAAAAAGTAACTCCCCTCTTTGATACCCATTCAAGCCCCGATAAATCCCTGATAAAAGCAAAAAACAATAATGTACGGTAAACCGATCCTTGCTTTTCTCAGGTTCTGAACGGAATAATGTCTTTCTTACCTCATACCGGAGAAAACCCATGGAGACGTTTGCAGGCGGATGTCTTTGCGGAAATGTGCGGATTACCACAACGGGAAAGCCATATCGGGTTGGTATTTGCCACTGTCTGGATTGTCGCAAGCATCATGGTGCCCTTTTCCATGCATCAGCAATCTTCCAGCAAGAGGCTGTCACTGTAAGCGGTGAAACCCGCAGCTATGCAGAACGTTATTTTTGTCCGCAATGCGGCTCTACGGTCTTCGGGCGATCAGATGATGAAATTGAAGTAAATCTCGGTTCATTTGATGAACCGAACCGGTTCATACCAACCTATGAATTATGGACCATTCGCCGCGAAGCATGGCTTCCGCCTTTTCCGCTTCAGAAAAAATATGAACGAAACCGCACTTCCACGCGCCGTCAGGAGGAATAAAATCTGAACCGCGAACTTACGGATGTGCTATATTGAACTATATCCGCATATTCACGGAGGTCACGATGTTAATCCATGACATGCCCCGTCCGGAAGTTGAGGAAATGCTGCGCCATGTAGGCATCGGCTATCTGGCCTGCTCTGTTGAAGATAAGCCTTATGTGGTGCCGCTCCGTTTCATATACAGCAACGGTTATCTCTATTCCCTGACTTCTGAGGGAAAGAAAATGGAGCTTATGAGAGCAAACCGCAATGTATGCATCAGCTTCTCAGATGTTCATGGCTCCAATAACTGGCGCTGTCTGGTTATTTCCGGTCATTTTGAGGAAATACCCAAATCCCTGAGCAAAGACAGCCTGTATTATCACGCACATGAGCTGCTGGCAGCCGGTGCGAACTGGTGGGAACCCGCTTATGTCAAAACCATTTTGCGTGGTGAAGAACGGCCGTTAGAACCTTTATATTTCAGAATATCGGTTCTTGAAACGACCGGTCATCAAGCGCAGCCCTGAGAATGACTGAATTATTCAGCCGCAACCATTGCCTGCGGCAACGTAAAGATCATGTCAAAAATATACGTAAAAACAAACGTATAAATCAGGAAGAACAGCAAGAGCACAGCTTCCATCTGAAAAGCTTTCCAGAAGCCGACAGAATACCAGACCATATAAATCGGAATAATAATCACGAACAGGCCGAACTCAAATATGAAAGCATGAGCAATACGCACCCAGACGCTGCGTCCGGTTGCCTGACGGCGTGCCTCCCATTTCTCAAACATGAGATTAAATGTGTAGTTCCATGTCACAGCGATGAGAGAAACGGCAACAGCAACCGGCAGAGAGCCCTGCGCATCACCGCCGCTCAAAAACATCAGTAACAAAGTTGAAGCGGCAATCGCAATAAGTTCAAAAGTACCGACATAGACAATACGCCGCTTAAGCGGTTTAAGCACGAACATAGACAGCTCCTGAGCAGAATATGTCGCATTCACTGCGCCCACTCTGCTCGTTCTGGATTCTCGGATGTGCATGTCACAAAGCGTTAAATGTATCCGTTTAACCGGGACACATCCTGAAAATCTGACTTGTGAGCCGGCACGCCCCGGCACTCATAAAAACGGGAAAAATCAGCAGATCGCGGTTTTCCATCTGCGAAACGCAGAAATAAGAGCCTCAACCGGATATGTCAACAGATGAGCCTCTACAAATTAGATCAAGCTAAAGTGACTGTGAGTGACGTGCGGACAGAGTTTTGGTCGCCCGCACATCACATTTAACTGCAGAATTAACTCGTCACCTCAGAACGATGATAAGTAACCTGCGGATAAGGAATGTTAATCCCCTCATCGCTGAATGCAGATTTTACACGTTCTGTTGTTGTGTTGCTGACCGTGAAATAATTCGAAGATTCAATCCAGTAACGACAACTGATAACCACAGAACTGTCTGCCAGCTGGGACACGAAATAAATCGGTTCCGGTGTTTTCAGCACACCTTTTTGCTCGGAAATGATGGTCTTGAGAATAGTGAAGGCTTTTTGTACATCATCCTCATAACCAATCCCGACTTTAAAATCATGCATACGGGCTTTGTGGCGTGTAAAATTGGTTACCGGTGTGTTCCAGAGAACCGAATTGGGCGCCATAACAAAAAGCCCGTCATAGGTTTTCAGCTCTGTCGAAAACAGTCCGATTTCCTGCACAGTGCCGGCAATTGCACCCGCATTAATATATTCACCGACTTTGAAAGGGCGCAAAACCAGCAACATGATACCGGCAGCAATATTCTGTAATGTGCCTTGCAATGCCAGACCGATAGCCAGACCAACCGCACCCAATGCGGCGAGAATTGAAGCAGTCTGGATACCAAACTGCCCCAGCACCATCACCAGAACGACAACCAGAATGCCATAGCGAACAGATGCGCTGAAAAACACAACGAGCGTCTGGTCGAAGCCTTTGAATTTAGAAAGCGATTGCCGCGTCCACCGCTGCAAAATCCCTGCAATAATCCAGCCAACGCAGAGAATGATGATCGCGCCGACTGTTGAAAGCGAATAGCTTAAAACGAGATTGGAAATCTGGAGAGCAAGGGCATTGGTATTTTGAATAAATTCAGCTGTCTGTTCCTGCATGTGTCATCTTCAGTTTAATGTTTGATAGCAGCGAAAATGGTGAAATAGCTCTTTATCCGTCAATAATTTAATGCACCAGAGGTTTAAGACAAGGGAATATGGCGGAAATCACTGTGAGTACGGGCACATAATTTGTTTCAGTCTGAAAGCTCTGAAATGCAGAATATATTTCCGGCAGAAAGGCATCATAGATTCATCACAAACGCCGTGATAGAAATTGCGAATATCTTTCATGAACAGGATCGCCAATGCCTGACGCATTATTAAACAACCGTGATGCGCGCCGTCTTTTTCTTCACCGGCATCAGCTTTTAAGTCGTGAAACCGGATCGGGCAAAGGTGCAGATCTCTCCGGTGTTTTAACAGATCTTGGATTTGTGCAGGTCGACAGCGTGAACACACTTGCGCGGGCGCATGATTTTATTCTGTGGTCGCGTCGCAGCCGCTATCAACCCGAAGCGCTCAACAAACTGATTGCGTCTGAACGCAATGCATTTGAACATTGGACCCATGATGCTGCAATTATTCCCATGCAGTTTTTTCCGATGTGGCGTTTGAAATTTGCCCGTGACGAAGCACGTATGAAACATCGATGGTCCAAATGGCGACGGGACGGCTGGGCTTCACAGTTCGATGAAATATTGGGGCATGTCGAAAAACACGGCCCGACCACCTCCTCCGATGTCCGTGGCGACACCCCTGCTTCATCCGGCGGCTGGTGGAACTGGCACCCTTCAAAAACCGCTTTGGAATTTTTGTGGCGCTCAGGGCGACTGGCAATCAGCCATCGTGAAGGTTTTCGCAAATTTTACGATCTGACGGAGCGGGTCATACCGGAGCCGTTTCAACGCTCTCAAATGCATGAAGCAGAGATTATTGACTGGGCAATGTCCGCATCGATGGATCGCCTGGGCTTTGCAACCAGTGGCGAACTTGCTGCGTTTTTTGACATTGTATCACGCGATGAAGCAAAAAACTGGTGTGCTGAAGCCAAAGCTGCAGGTCGTCTCGTCGAGCTTGATGTTGAAATGGCTGACGGCTCTCTGCGGCGTTGCTACTCTACGGAAGCACTCCTGAATTCCCTGTCTGACTTGCCGGAACCATCATCACGTGTGCGGGTTTTATCACCTTTCGACCCTGCCCTGCGTGATCGGGCGCGGGCTGAAAAACTTTTCGGGTTCTATTATCGTATTGAAATATTTGTACCGGCACCGAAACGCCAATATGGCTATTACATATTTCCGGTTATGCAGGGTGACAGGCTCATTGGCCGTATTGATGCTAAGCGGGAAGATAAAAAGCTCGTCATTACTGCATTCTGGCCGGAACAAAGTATCAAAATGGGTAAAAATCGCATTGCAGCTTTACAGGCCGAGTTGGAACGTATCGCGTCATTTCTGAAACTGGCAGAACTATCATATCTGCCGGACTGGTTGCGCAGTTAGCAGCACATCACTGCTCCAGCTTCAATTAATTAGTTTTCCCTCTGATATCTTCAGATAGTTCCCGCAGAGGATTGGCGGCTAATGGCCTGAGCAACCCGTGAGGATGGTGAGCGGCCAAGCTGAGCGCTGATCCAGACTGCACAATCTACCAGTTGTTTCAGGTCGATACCGGTTTCCACACCCGTCCGGTTAAACAGCCAGACAAGATCTTCTGTCGCCACATTGCCCGTAGCGCCCGCTGCATAAGGGCAACCGCCAAGTCCTGCAACAGAAGCATCGTATGTTCTTACACCCAAGGTGTAAGCAGCGACAACATTGGCGACAGCCATCCCGTATGTATCGTGAAAATGTCCGGCAAGCGCCGTAAGAGGAACCTGCGCACCAACAGTTTCGATCAGCCGGCTCACTTCATCCGGCACGCCGACACCAATCGTATCGCCCAGACTGATTTCATAGCAGCCCATGTCAAACATCTCTTTGGAGATGCGCGCGACCACTTGCGGGTCAACATCTCCCTCATAAGGACAGCCCAGTACGCATGAAACATAACCGCGAATTTTTATTCCCATTTTCAGAGCCTGCTCTGTCACAGGCGCGAAACGCTCCAATGATTGCGCAATACTGGCATTGATATTTTTCCGGCTGAAAGTCTCGGAAGCTGCAGCAAAAACGGCAATTTCTTTTGCATTTGCTGCCACTGCGGCCTCAAAACCTTGCAAATTAGGTGTGAGCACCGAATAGGAAACACCTTGATGCGTTTTCAGTCCCTGCATAACCGCCGACTGATCCGCCATTTGCGGTATCCATTTCGGAGATACAAAAGATGTCACCTCAATATTACGCAAGCCTGCCGCAACGAGACGCTCGATCAGTTCAAGCTTGACGGATGTATCAATAATCTGTTTTTCATTTTGCAGACCATCGCGCGGGCCAACCTCCACTATTCTGACACGCTCTCCCATTTTAATCTCCCGCCAATTTATGCTGATCAGGTTTCCTTAAGTCTCAGTTTTCACTATTTCATCAACCCCTTCAAAATCAGCCAGTTCCGCACCTTCATTAACCTGATCCCCCACCGCACAACGGAACGCTTTCACATAGCCCGCAGCAGGTGCAGTAATTTTAAATTCCATTTTCATGGCCTCCACGATCAGAAGCGGTGCTCCTTTTGCAACCTGCTGCCCTTCTGCTACCAAAAGAGCGGTAATACTGCCGGGCATCGGTGCCACGAGCCCGTCATGCCCCGTTCCATGATCAGGCGACACATCAAGCGGATCCAGCCATTCAAACTTCCAGCTTTGCCCGTCTGTAAAAAGGTAGATGAAATTGTCCAGTCTGACTGCCGTGTAAGTTTTACGCAGCCCGTCGATCTCCGCAATGATGCGACTGCCCTTGTCTTGCCAGCCTGTCACGGCAACATCCAGCGATCCTGCCTGCAACCGGTATCCTGCATCCTGATAGGTCACAGAGACAATATGCGTTATCGTACCAGAGCGGAAAGTCAGATCGCGCCTGACCCGCGTATTGAGCCGGAAACCATCTCGCCGTTGCAGGAAAGAGTTGAGCGCCGCTCCACTGGCCTCATGCAGCAATTGCGCCAGCGTCGCCAATAAAAACATTTCTGCCGGCAGTTCTTGAGGCTCAAAAAGTGCTGCAGCCTCACGTTCAATCAGCCCCGTATCAAGATCAGCCTGCACAAAGGAACGGCAAGTCACAAGACGCGAGAGAAATTCAATATTGCTGGCAACACCCGCAATCTGCATATCAGCTAATGCGCGCTCCATGCGGCGCAGAGCTTTATCACGCGTCTCATCCCAGACGATCAGCTTGGCGATCATCGGATCATAGAACCGGCTGATTACATCTCCCTCCTCAACACCTGCATCAATACGCACATGAGCACTCTCTTCGGGTAACTGAAAATGCACGAGCTTGCCCGTTGATGGTAAAAATCCGGTTGACGGGTCTTCCGCATAAATACGCGCCTCTATAGCATGGCCGGAATGAGACAAATCCTCTTGCGTAACCGGCAGTTGTTCACCGCTTGCAACACGCAATTGCCATTCCACAAGATCAAGACCGGTTATCATTTCCGTCACAGGATGCTCCACCTGAAGACGGGTATTCATCTCCATGAAGTAAAACTGTCCGTCAGGAGCGACAATAAATTCGACCGTGCCTGCGCCCGCATAATGCACTGCACGCGCGGCATCTGTGGCTGCCTTGCCCATGATACGGCGTTGCTGTTCGGAAAAATGCGGTGCCGGTGCTTCCTCAACAACCTTCTGGTGCCTGCGTTGCACCGAGCAATCCCGCTCAAACAGCGAAACATAATTGCCGTGACTGTCGCCAAAAATCTGAATTTCAACATGGCGCGGGCGGGTAATATAGCGTTCGATCAACACATGGTCATCGCCGAAAGCTGCTTGTGCCTCACGTTGGCAGGCGAACAGGTTCGGCGTAAAATCCTCAAACCTTTCAACAAGCCGCATACCTTTGCCGCCGCCACCTGCCGATGCTTTAATGAGCACCGGATAGCCGATCGCATCAGCTTCCTTTTGCAGGTTTTCAGGAGCCTGATCTTCTCCGTGATAACCGGGGATTAGCGGAATGCCCGCCGCCCCCATCAGTTTTTTCGCCTGCGATTTCAAACCCATGACGCGGATAGCCTCAACCGGCGGACCAATAAAGACTATTTCGGCTTGCATACAGGCAAGACTAAAAGCTTCATTCTCGGAGAGAAATCCATAACCAGGATGAATGGCTTGTGCGCCCGTAGCTTTTGCCGCAGCAATGATTTTTGCCCCGTCGAGATAAGATTCCCGCGCTGGAGCAGCACCGATATAAACGGCCTCATCTGCAAGTCGTACGTGCCGGGCCTGCGCATCAGCATCTGAGAAAACGGCAACCGTACGGATACCCATTTGGCGGGCAGTTTTAATGATACGGCATGCAATTTCGCCGCGATTGGCAATCAGAATCTTGTCAAACATCATCTGATCCTGTCCGGTTTATCCATGCTGGTGCCCGCTTATCGAGAAAAGCACTCAGGCCTTCACGGGCTTCCGCATTCATGCGCAGAGCAGCAATAATATGCGCAGTTTCCTGTACCAATATATCGTTTATCATCTTACCTGAAACATTATGAAGAAGCCGCTTAGCAGCAGCCTGCGCCTGCGGGCCGCCATATAGCAAAGCCGATGTCAGCTCATGAATTACTGCATCAAGCGCATCCGCTTCTGCCACTTCATGCACAAGACCGATTTGCAAGGCTTTTGCAGCATCAATGCGCTCGGCAGTCAAAAAATAGCGTGAAGCCTGACGCGCACCAATTGCCCGTAATACATAGGGGCTGATAACCGCAGGAATAATGCCGAGCCTGACCTCGGATGTGGCAAAAATTGCTTGTGTTGAGGCAATACAAATATCGCAGGTAGCTGCAAGCCCCATTCCGCCCCCCAATGCCGCACCGTGTACACGCGCGATTGTCGGCTTGGGAAGCTCAGCCAGAATGCGGAACATCTGCGCCAGTTGTTCCGCATCGGCAAGATTGGCATCAAAACCAGCCTCTCCGGCAGCTTTCATCCAGTTCAGGTCGCCGCCTGCGGAAAAGCTTTTTCCATGACCGGCCAAAATAACAATACGGGTCTGTTCATCCGCACCAAGCTGCGTAAAGGCCTGTGCCAGTTCTGCAATAAGTGCGGCATCAAACGCATTGTGCCGTTGCGGCCGGTTCATCCAGATGGTTGCCACGGCGCCGTTGCGGGTAATTTCCAAGGCTTCATACATGATTTGCCTCACATTCTGAAAAGACCGAATTTGGTTTCTTTCACCGGAGCATTCAGCGCGGCGGCTAGTGAAAGACCGAGAACGCGGCGGCTTTGTGCGGGGTCAATAATCCCGTCATCCCAAAGACGCGCCGTTGCATAATAAGGATTGCCTTGCGTTTCATATTGCTCGCGGATCGGCGCCTGAAACGCTTCCTCATCCGCAGTGCTCCAGCTTTCTCCCCGCGCTTCCAAGGCATCACGCCGCACACGGGCAAGCACGCTTGCGGCCTGTTCACCGCCCATCACCGAAATGCGGCTATTCGGCCATGTCCACAGAAAGCGAGGCGAATAGGCTCTGCCACACATGCCGTAATTACCGGCACCAAAGGAACCGCCGATCAGCATTGTGACTTTAGGAACCTGCGCGGTCGCCACAGCCGTCACCATCTTCGCGCCGTCTTTGGCAATGCCGTTATTCTCGTATTTTCTCCCGACTATAAAACCGGTGATATTTTGCAGGAAAACCAATGGGATATGCCGTTGCGCGCAAAGCTCGATAAAATGCGCGCCTTTCTGCGCGGATTCACCAAACAGAATGCCATTATTGGCAATGAGACCGACCGTTGCGCCATAAAGCTGCGCAAAACCGGTAACAAGCGTCGTACCATATCGTACCTTAAACTCATCAAAGCGTGAGCCGTCAACCAGCCGCGCAATAACTTCACGAACATCATAAGGGTGACGCGCATTTGCAGGAATAATGCCGTAGAGCTCTTCAGGCGGATAAAGTGGTTCTTCACCACCATTGAGCAGATCAGGTTTTGTCGTGATATTCAGATTGGCAACGATCCGACGGGCGATTGCCAGTGCATGGGCATCATTTTCCGCAAGATAATCGGCCACACCGGACTGGCGGGTGTGCACATCTGCGCCACCCAGTTCTTCTGCTGTTACCACTTCACCTGTCGCCGCTTTGACCAGTGGCGGCCCGCCTAAAAAGATTGTGCCCTGATTGCGCACGATAATCGTTTCATCTGACATTGCAGGCACATAAGCCCCGCCTGCTGTGCAGGAGCCCATCACCACAGCAATCTGCGCAATGCCTTTTGCCGACATATTCGCCTGATTATAAAAAATCCGGCCGAAATGCTCGCGATCAGCAAACACCTCATCTTGTCTCGGCAAATAGGCACCGCCGGAATCCACCAGATAGATGCAAGGCAGATAGTTCTGCTCGGCAATCTCTTGCGCACGCAGATGTTTTTTGACCGTGAGCGGATAATAGGTGCCGCCTTTAACCGTCGCATCATTGGCGATGATCATACATTGGGTGCCGGAAACACAGCCGATACCGGCAACAAGACCGGCACTCGGCGCATCATTGTCATAAAGCCCGTTTGCGGCAAGCTGTCCGATTTCCAGAAAAGCCGCACCGGCATCCAGCAGCAGATCAATACGCTCACGCGCCAGCAATTTGCCCCGCGCCTTGTGCCGTGCCGATGCGGCCTCCCCGCCTCCGGCACAAGCAATCTGACTACGGTCACGCAGTTCTTCCACCAGAGAGCGCATAGCAGTGTGATTAGCGGTAAATTCTTCGCTCTGCAGGTTGATACCGGTTTTCAGAACACTCATGCTCATCCCTTGGCTATCTGGTTTCAGCCATCAGTTCGCGCCCGATCAGCATCCGGCGGATTTCTGAAGTTCCTGCACCGATTTCGTATAATTTGGCATCGCGCCACAGCCGTGCCGCGGCATAATCATTCGTATAGCCGCAGCCGCCGAGTGTCTGGATTGTTTCTCCGGCCATCCATGTCGCTTTTTCTGCAGCATAAAGGATGGCGCTTGCCGCATCTTTGCGCATAGTTCGGGAATGGTTATTCCGGTCGCATACCGCACCGACGGCGTAGATATAGGCGCGCACGGCTTGCCATGTGGAATACATATCGGCAAGCTTGCCCTGCATAAGCTGGAAATCGCCGATCGGCTGGCCGAACTGCTTACGCTCATGCATATAAGGCAGCGTAATATCCATGCAGGCAGCCATGATACCGAGCGGCCCGCCACTCAGAACCACACGCTCATAATCAAGCCCCGACATCAGAACTTTAACGCCGTTGCCCTCACCGCCGAGCACATTTTCCGCAGGCACAAGACAATTATCGAAGAATAGCGGGAATGTGTTTGAGCCGCGCATGCCGAGCTTATCAAGATGCGCGCCATGACTGAAACCGGCCATGCCTTTTTCAACGAGAAAAGCGGTTATGCCTTCCGGCCCTTTGCCGGCGCCGGTTCTTGCGTAGACAACCAATACGTCTGCATCGCCGCCATTGGTAATCCACATTTTCGAGCCGTTGAGGCTATAGTGGTCTGCCTGCTTCTGCGCCTGTAGTTTCATTGACACAACATCAGAGCCCGCATCCGGCTCAGACATTGCCAAAGCACCGACATGCTCACCGGAAATCAGCTTGGGCAAATATCTGGCTTTTTGCGCTGCATTACCGTTGCGGAAAATCTGATTAATACAAAGATTGGAATGAGCACTGTAAGACAGGCCGACAGAGGCGGAGGCGCGCGAAATCTCTTCCATAGCCACAATATGTGCCAGATAGCCCATGCCGGTGCCGCCGTCTTCTTCCGGCACGGTGAGGCCGAGCAATCCCATAGTTCCGAATTTCTTCCACAGATCAGCGGGAAATTGATTGCTGCTGTCGATATATGCTGCGCGGGGTGCAATTTCTGCCTCCGCGAATGCACGCACACTATCCCGCAGCTGGGCGATTTCTTCTGCCAAAAGAAAGTCAAGGCTTGGTATCATCAACAACAGTCCTCCCAAACCGTTTTGCAGCTTGCCTATGTTGCAATCAGTGTGAACCATAAGCCGGCACTTGATCGGACATACAGGTTGCAAAATCGGCCATTTAGCTACAAACTACGGTTATGACGGATCAAATTTCGGTCTTTTCTCATACAGGCAAAGCGACAGCGGTCATCCCTGCGGCCTTTGTCCGCTGTATTTTGCTGGCCTATGCAAAATATGGGGCAGATCCTGCCGCAACACTGGAAAAGGCACAAATTCCGCCAGAAAGCCTTGCTGATGAGAACGGACGTGTCACACCGGATCAGTTTGAAGACCTGAACTGGGAGGCAATGCAGGAGCTGGATGATGAGGCTCTGGGCTGGTTTTCCCGCAAATTACCGTGGGGCACTTATGGTATGCTTTGCCGTGCATCCCTTGGTGCCGCAACGCTTGGCATTGC
The DNA here is from genome assembly GCF_019730395.1 of Ochrobactrum sp. SFR4. Lineage (NCBI taxonomy): Bacteria > Pseudomonadati > Pseudomonadota > Alphaproteobacteria > Hyphomicrobiales > Brucellaceae > Ochrobactrum > Ochrobactrum sp. SFR4. Next base: position 18,293 of record NZ_JAAPBB010000020.1, read on the forward strand.
ACTGCACCGCTGGAAACGCCATCATCGCCTGCTCACGGATGATGTTTTACTCGATCTCGACATTGCTGATGGTGTTGCCACAATCAGTATCACTGAGTTGCGGGATCTCGGTGCTTATCGTGAGTTTTGTCTTGTGACACTGCTGCGCTATGTTTTAGGCTTTGCCTGCTGGGCAATCGACGAGAGAATACCGCTTTCCGCAGCCGAGTTTCCCTATGCAGCGCCACAACATGCCGATATTTACCCCAGACTTTTCTCACCAAAGCTCAGCTTTTCAGCCCCCAATGCGCGTATTCAATTCAATGCTGAGTTTCTAGAGCGCCCGCTGCAACGGAATGAGGCTGCAATCAACAGCATGCTCAAACGCGCTTTGCCGCTCACTGTTCTGCCCTATAAAAGTGAGCATCAACTGACAAGTCAGGTGCGGCGCCTGTTACGCATGGCAAAAAACGGCCTGCCGGTGGCCGAGGATGTGGCAAGTGTTTTCAACCTGTCAGTGCGCAGTTTACACCGCCACCTCAGTGCGGAAGGAACGTCTTTGCGCGCATTGAAAGAACAAGTGCAGACGGAACGCGCCAAAGAACTGCTTGCACGCTCAACACATCCGATCAAACGTGTGGCTTTTCTTACCGGCTTCAGCAATGAGAAAAGCTTCTCGCGCGCATTCCGCACCCGCACAAATGAAACACCGAGCGCATTCAGAAACAAAGCACAGGCAACAAACTAAACCTGTAATTCCGGCAGATTTGCATAAAGAGCTAATGCCTCAGGATTGGCCAGTGCTTCCTTGTTGTTAATTGGGCGGCCGTGGATAACATCGCGCACCGCGATTTCAGCGATTTTTCCTGATTTGGTGCGTGGAATATCGGCAATTGCGATGATCTTTGCCGGTACATGACGTGGTGAAGCGCCATTGCGAATACGGTCTTTGATGCGTTTCCGCAAAGCCTCATCAAGGCCCGCACCTGTGGCAAGACGCACAAACAATACGATACGCACATCATCCGCAAAGTTCTGGCCGATACAAATCGCTTCGGCAATTTCCGGCAATTGCTCGACCTGATTATAAATCTCGGCAGTACCAATCCGCACACCGCCCGGATTGAGCGTGGCATCAGAACGCCCGTGAATGATAATGCCGCCATGTTCCGTGAGTTCGGCAAAATCGCCGTGACACCAAACATTTGCAAAACGGTCGAAATAGGCCGAGCGATATTTCTCCCCTGTCGGATCATTCCAGAAGCCTGTCGGCTGACAGGGAAAAGGTTTGATACAGACAAGCTCGCCCTTGCCATGCATCACCGTCGTGCCATCCGTGTCCCAGACTGCAACTCCCATACCAAGGCCTGCACCCTGAATTTCACCGCTCCATACGGGCAGAACAGGCACGCCAAGCACAAAGCAAGAAACGATATCCGTACCACCGGAGATCGATGCAAGGTGGATATCCTGTTTAACAAATTGATAAATATAGGAGAAATTTTCAGGAGAAAGAGGTGATCCGGTAGAGAACAGAGCGCGCAACTGCGGCAGATTATGACTGTTTGCAGGCTCCAATCCGCTTTTTCTCAAAACATCAATATATTTTGCAGAAGTACCGAAATGGGTCATGTTTTCGGTCTGCGCATAGTCAAACAGCACCTTACCATCGGGATAAAACGGCGATCCGTCATAGAGCAATAACGTGGCCCCTGCAGCCAGACCAGAGGTCAGCCAGTTCCACATCATCCAGCCGCAGGTTGTGAAATAAAACAACCGGTCACCCTGTTTAATATCCGCATGCAAGCGGTGCTCTTTGACATGTTGCAGCAGAGTGCCGCCGGCAGAATGAACAATACATTTTGGTATGCCGGTGGTGCCCGATGAGAAGAGAATAAACAACGGATGGGCAAAAGGAAGTTGGTTAAACTGCAGTTCTGATGGTGCGAATTGTTCTGCAGCCTGATCAAAAGTCAGACATTTGGCCGATGTACCATTTTGAAGCTCGCGGGACACAGCTTCAGCAGTACCAAGATAATCAACGATCAGCACCGCTTGCAGGGACGGCAGTTGCGGCACAATCTGCTCTAATTTTTCACCGGTTGGCTGCGCTTTGCCGTTATACCAATAGCCATCACAGGTGATGAACAGCTTGGGCAATATCTGGCCAAAACGATCCAGCACACCTTGCACCCCAAAATCAGGCGAACAGGACGACCAGACAGCACCGATGGAAGCACAGGCCAGCATAGCGGCAATACTTTGCGGCATGTTGGGCAGCATCGCCGCCACACGGTCACCAGCTTGTACGCCCTGCGCCAGCATAAACTGCTGTAACTGCGAAACCAGACTTCGCAGCTGATCACAGGTCATGCGCGAACGAACACGATCCTCACCACGAAACACCAAAGCATCGTCACTGCCGGTTTTTTGCAACAGATTTTCAGTATAATTCAGCTTCGCATCGGGGAAAAACCGCGCTGCCAGCATATTGTCAGCATTAATGAGAATACGGGCGCCCTTATGGCCGATAATACCGCACTCATCCCATACCAGAGACCAGAAAGCCTCCGGTCGCTCAACAGACCAGTCATGCAATTGTTGATAGGTTTCAAGAGGTAAACCGCTGATGTTCCGCGCTTTTACGGTAAAAGTCGTCAGGTTTGCCTCGGCAATTCTTTGTGCCGATGGCTGCCATAAAGGCTTGGAACCAGCTCCATTCGAATTAACACCTGTGATCATCCGGCTCTCCTCCCCAATATATTATCGCTGTTTTCCAGAAGAAGACAAAGTCCTGATTGGCCTTTCTCAGATGATGACATGAATCTTATTTTTTAATGAATTTAGCATGCGAAGGGTCGTTTCTTGGATTATATAGTCCCCTTCTGCCACTGATGGATTATCGGCATCAAATCCTTGCTTGAAACAACCAGATGGTTTTTGTTCAATGCAACCTTGTGCTCATCAGTCACACTTTCAAAAACCCTCATCAAGATTAGTGACAAATTTACTATCAGGTGTGCGGATCAGTCCCGAGAGAATTTCATTTTTTCTCCAGTACCAGCGTCAGCTCACTATTGATAAACGTTAGCGGCGAACTGTCGCCCTCTGACAAAAAAGTAGAGGCCTTCAGGCCGCCAATTTCAGTTGCATTTCTAGTAAATTTGCCCTGAGCTGTCTCCGGAATAGATTATTTGAGCAGAATCCATTAATTCGTGCGCAGATCTCCATACAAATAGGAAAATCAGTTGCGCGCAGAGTTAAGACAAAAAATTATTGAAGTTTGCGATCGGAAGATTGCAGAAAAAGGCACCAAAGTCGGACTTTCTTTCTATGCCTTTTTTGCCAATAAGAATGATGATCCTGAGTTGTTGATGGAAGCCGCTGAATGGTGGATCAAAACTCATAAGCTGGATCACTTTGAAAAAGCCGAAAAAATCAAAGCGATCGTTCAAAGCGAACTTTAATTTGCGGCTGAACACAACAATTGCAAAGTGTAAGTCTTTTTACACAAGCATTTAACTGGTCAGATTGACCATTGCGATTGCAATACCAAACCCTATTATCAGCACACCAAACGCCCGATCGATCCAATGCCTGACAGAAAAAATCGATTTGCGAATGCGTGGCGCACTAAAAAACAGACCTACCAATGAAAACCAAAGCACGTGTGCGCCTGCGATAAACAGACCATATGCAATACGTGTTGCAACCGGCGTTTCCGACTGAATAATTTGCAAGAACAAGCTTACAATAAAAATCATTGTTTTGGGATTTAGCGCATTTGTCAAAAAACCAACCCGTAGTGCTGAGAAATCAGTGAACGCGGCAGGTACATCCAATATCACTTCATCAGATTTTCCTGTGCGAAGCATATTGAAACCAAGCCAGATAAGATAACCGGCTCCGGCAAATTTCAACGCACTAAATAATGCCGGCGTCTCACGTATCAAAATACCAATACCCAGAATGGTATAGAACACATGTACCAAAACGCCTGCGCCAATCCCAACGGCAGTCATAATACCGGCACGCCTGGATAAGGTCAGTGAATTACGCGATACCATCGCGAAATCGGGACCGGGACTGATGACTGCTAAAATCGTAATAGTTATTACAACAATCCACTCTGTCATAAATATTCCTTCCTCTTTTGAAGAAGGAGCTATCACGTATTAACAGAGGTAAATAATGATGACTTCTGACAGCTTATGTGATTAAAACTGACATATGAGAACACCAGTCACATCCCTGCCTGCTCTGAACTGTTTTCGCGCCGCGGCTGAGCATCTAAGCTTCAGCAAAGCGGCTGATCAGCTCAATCTCACACATAGTGCAGTAAGCCGGGCAGTACGTTTATTGGAACAAGATATCGGAACCGCGCTGTTCGAGCGTCGTAACCGTGCAGTATTTCTGACAGATGCAGGACGAGAACTGGCGCAAGCAACCCAGCAGGGCTTAGGCATAATTGAAGCTGCAGTTTCCCGCCTGAAAGTAGACCATGAGCATGCTCCTGTCACAATCTCTTGTGAACCAACGCTGTTGATGCGATGGCTCATACCACGAATACCATTATTTCAGAAAGCCTGCCCAAATGCAGATATTCGTTTAATAGCAGGTGGTGGTCCGGTCACTTTGGGATCAGGTATAGATTTCGCAATCCGTAGAGATGATTTTGACTGGCCAGAAAACTACAATGCACAGCTTCTGTTCACTGAAAGCATTGGTCCTGTTTGCAGGCCGGATAAGGTCTCCTCATTTTTTGAGGGTTGCAAAATACAATCGGATGCTCCGTTGCTCCATACCCGTACACGACCAACGGCCTGGTCAACCTGGTGTAAGCTTAATTCAACGACACACGACAACAATCCCGCTCATAACTTTGAGCATTTCTATTTCAGCCTGCAGGCTGCAGTGGCAGGTTTAGGTGTTGCGATTGGCCCATGGCACTTAGTGCGTGATGATATCAGTGCAGGTCTATTATCAGCACCATCAGGCTTTGTTGCTGATGGCAGCGGATATTATCTCTTATCTTCTTCAAACCACGCCGACAGTCATGACAGTCTGGCTTTTCGTAATTGGCTGACGGACTTTAATGATCAGCCAAAACAACAGATCATACCTGAAGTTGAAATGTTTTGATGAAATGAGTTTGTACCAATGTAAACCACGTCACTGCCAGAGACAGGAAACATCATTCGTACCAAGCAGATTTACCACCACACATCTTGCGAATGCCTCAGAGGCAATCTGCAACGTACAAAAAGCGGCTATCTCGCTCTTTTCTTCCGGTACATTCGCTCATCGGCAAGAGACATAATATCTTTAAATTTCTGACTGGATCTGAGCGGCATATATCCTACAGAAAGCGATAAAACATGCGTAATCCCTGTCTGCCTCTGCTGTAACTCATCATCTGCTTTCGCATTTATCTGTTCAATAGCCGCATCAATATCAGCACATGATGCTTTTGGAATGAAAGCACAAAATTCATCACCGCCAATGCGTGCAATCAAACTGTCAGATGGCAACACACTGACCATTGCCTGAGCAACAGAAACCACAGCATCATCACCAACAAGGTGACCATATTTGTCATTTATTATTTTCAGATAATCAATATCAGCCAGTAAAAACCAACCTCGAACACCTGCTGCACTTGCTGCATTAAACTGGTCGATAAAACTGCGACGATTAAGAATACCGGTTAAAGGATCAACACTCGCGATACGCGTTAACTCATTGGCTCTGCGAATGGCACTGCGATAAGAAAGTTCCAGTTTTTCCAAACGGGAAAACCAATATAGCCCGATCGGTATTGCGATCAGAAACGGTAGAGTCAATCGGACAATGACCGTTATTATATCAGACTCTGTTCCAGTGATTACTCGAATACCGGTTGAAAATGATATGGAAATGGCCGCTGCGAACACCGCGACTATTGCTGTTCGTTTCAACACAAACTTCGATAACAACCGCCTCGCCTTCCGGGATCATATTAAAAGACTACAATCTGGCTTTTAATGCACGAAGCAGTTTTACCGATGTGATTTTCAGAAACACGTATATTTATGCGCTCAACGGCTGTAATCCACAACTCAACGATAAGGCGGCTGTCAGCATCACAGGTTTTCCCGAAATGAAACTTCTCTCTTCCTCCATCAAAGAAAGAATACTTATCAACTTACCTTACTGAAACAATGTAAAGAATACTGAATAGATTGCAGGCGAAATCACTCTCAATCATTTATGGATTAAAAATAAGATAACTAAAGAATGAAAACATACATCCCTGCAATTTCAATAACTTATATTTATCGCACTATGATCACATTCCATTTGCCAAACTTAATGAGACCACTCACTATAGTGAGTGCACTTGATGGAATATTGTCCAGCCGGCAGCAGTATTGAGGCGAAAAATCTCGCTCTATTGCAAAGCGGCTAATCGCCCGAAGCAGCCTTTATGTATACCCATTTTGACCAGACTTTTACGACCGGCATTTGCGAGCATGATTTCAGCTCACGATATTTCCGGTAAAAGGTTTGGAGTTTCGCGACAACCTCGTGAAAATGTCTCGCCACCGATCAAATATTGAAATCAAAACTATCGGTATCAACCTCGTCACCAAATGCCTTAAGTTGAGAAACAGGATTGAAGCGGAGGCCATATATTTTGCCGCTTGCGTCCCGGCCGCCGCTAATATCGACCGAATATATGCCGGGCTCGACATCAAGCATGTCGTTAACCGATGTCTTCCTATTAAAATTTTCCTTGTAGTTTTTGAAAAATTCATGCTCCCAGCCGAATAAGGAGAATAAATCTGTCGCAATCAGAATCCCAGACTGGATTTTCAATGGAAAGCCGGTATGGACGAAATCCCATTCGATCGCGGATGGAATCCTGCTCAGATCGATGAACCGGTAATCATCCTCATCAATCGGATACATCGGAATGATAGCCCCCTCGGATATAGCAGCATCTCCGATATCCGGCCTTGTTTTGAACAGCTCGAAAACATTCCCGCCCGTGCAATTTGCTCTCTCCAGAAAAGCGCAAAATATGGTTGGGTCGAACAAAACAATCCCACCATCATATTCCATCGATATTTGCATTAAGTGCTTGGGCAACGAGCAGTTCCTGTCAGATTTTTTGTAACGCGAAGCCCGCGCCTGGCATCAAGAGATCGCAGCCACCACCATCTCTCTGATTTTTGCGTCATTCGCAGTCACGTAGCGTGGATATTTTTGTGCCGTCTCCTCGTCTGTCGTCACACCCTGCTCGAAGACGCCTTCGAGTTTGTGCTCATTTTTATAATCTTTCCATGAGAAGAAAACGTCTTTGAACCGTTTATCCGGCTTATAATCGGGATCTTTTGAGATGATATCCCATTGGCCTTCCGATTTTTGATCGAGGAGAATGAAGCTGTTCAGAAGAACGGGCTTAATCAGCCATTCTACAGTGAACGAGGGATCCAATATTGGTTGCGTTGATGTGTAATTGAATATTTCGGCAATCGTGCCCGCCCTTAGCTCAGAAACCAGCCTGCCAAAGGCATATAGTTCATCGGCAACCTTGAATGAGAAGATATCACCGATTGCAGGCTTCACCCGCTTCTGGCGTTTGCCCGTCTTAATTTTGATCTCTTGAACACGAAGCTCGTCGAAGTTACTCAGCACGTCACTATCGGCATTGACCGAAAAAGCCAAGGTCAGCAAATACTCAAGCTCTGCGACCGAAGGCTTCCGCTTCAAATCCTCCTCGTAAGAGCGTGATACCGATCGCAGGAAGCGGCGGGCATCATCCAACACAGTGTCGCCTATTTCCATCTCAGGCGCATCAGTTACCGTCCACCACCCCAAGCCAGGCCTCCTTCTTGTTTTCTGCCCGTCGTATTCATCCCAAGCTTTGCAGATATTGAATAGCACAAATATACCATCTCGCTTTATGGCTTGATGTGCGTAGAGGAAATCCAAATACGCGCTATGCCACGTCGAATGGCTCTGCTTTGAACACAAAGATAATGGTTAGAAAACACCAAAATGAACCAAAGGCACAAGCCTCCAGATTGCACATCTTGTTAAAAATAATCGTTAATTCACTTTGGTCGTCAATAGGCTCCATGTCGGAAAAAATATCTTTGCAACAACAGGGATCAGAAAGGAGCCAAGAATAAAACCGAACACACCATCCGAAAATGCAATCACGAACCAGTTAGCAACATCTGCAAAGGCTTCAGAAACCTTGTTTGATGCCAACAATGCCAGATGTTCAATGAAACCATATGGCTGATGCATCCCCAATTCATGCATTCCGTGAATAAAGATATTGCCCCCGACCCAAAGCATAGCTGCCGTGCCGATTACAGTCAGCAACCACAATAATTTAGGCACAGAGCGAACAGTCCAATGACCAAAGGCACGCGTCCAAGACAATCTGCCTTTTTTGGCTAAGAGCACACCAAAGTCATCAAGCTTAACGATCACAGCAACGACACCATACACAAGCACTGTCACCATAATACCAACCAGGCATAATGTTACTAACTCTATCCATAAAGATCGGGCTTCAATCATTGACAGGGCCAATGTCATAATCTCGGCAGATAATATGAAATCCGTTTTCACCGCACCTGAGACACGGCTTTCTTCAAGTGCTGTAGGATCCTGAGCGTCATCGGCCTCACCATTATCGTGAGAATTCGAGGGAACCAGCTTATGCCAGACTTTTTCAGCACCTTCATAGCAAAGATATGCACCGCCAATCATTAGAAGCCCAGTCACGGCAACCGGAAAATAATAATCCAAAGCCAATAAACCTGGAATGAGGAAGGCTTTATTTCGCAAACTCCCCATAGCTATACGGGCAATCATAGGAAGTTCGCGAGCCGCAGTTATTCCGACAACATAATTTGGCGTTACGGCGGCATCATCAATGATAACACCAAGGGTTTTTGTACCGGCTCGCGTTGCATTGGCAGCAATATCATCGACAGAAGCTGCAGCTACCTTCGCGATTGCAGCCACATCATCTAAAAGTGCCAGCAAACCACTCATATAATTATCTCCAATGGAATAGATAACAGTAGTTCACCGATAAAAATAAACAAGATTAGAAGTTATGAATAAGGAGCATCTTAACGGCGGTTTTAGCGTTTGATGGTTCCTGTAATTATCAATCCAGAAAACAACCAAAAGTAGATTTACTGGGAAATACAAACCAACAGTTGACATGCAGTGGATTACAACCTATATATTCTGTATCGATATTTGCTTGTTTAGCTTTGCTTTCAGCGCACACTATGCGCCTTTGACGAACCTTCCTTTCAAAAAATCGCTATCACTTTCACAGCGTGTAAACGCTGTGGTATTCTATTATTGCTATGAAAGGGTTCATTATGGCCACTGGCACAGTTAAATGGTTTAATTCCACAAAAGGCTTCGGCTTCATTCAGCCTGACGAAGGCAGCGCGGATGTGTTCGTACACATTTCAGCCGTTGAACGCGCTGGCATGCGCGATCTCGCAGAAGGCCAGAAAATCGGTTACGACTTAGAGCGTGATAACCGTTCCGGCAAAATGTCAGCCACCAATCTTCAGGCTGTATAATTTGGTATAGCTCTCCTTTGACCACGGATGTACTGGCACTGTTGAGAACATTACCACGAGAGGTCAGACAATTTGTCTGGCCTTTTTTATTTCCCCCACCACAAGAAATCAGCGCCGCAATGCGAACTGAATAAGTGGTGCGACCTATGTGCTGCCCCCCCTATCACTGATCCTTCACATCAAGATCATATTCAAGGCGATATGAACAATATCTGAGGCCTTACCCTTGCCGTTGACAATCCGGCGCACCTCAACGAAATCCGAATTCTGCAGAGTAATATATTGGTCGAGCTTATGCCGCCCCTTGTTATCACCAGCAAACCAGCTCTGAGCCATACCAGGGATGAGAATTTTTGCTGCATAAACCGGATCGGGCAACAACTCAGGATTACTGACAAAATCGACAGGTAGTTTATCACTGGCCTTCTGGTAGTTCTCTCGTCATGTCAGTTGCACGTACCCCATCCCCACACACGGATACTATTTCTTTGAGTGCAGATCTTTCTCGCCGTCCATTTCGTGTGCCGGCCTCATGGTTCGGACTGTTTCCCAGAACACAGTTGCCAACACATCGGCAGCCTGATTACGTAAGAGGTCATATTTCAGGCAAGTTGAAATGATCCGGTGAGTATCACCAAGATTAAGATTCATTTGAATTTTCCCGTAAGTAATTACAAGAAAGCCCCGCACATCGCGGGGCTGAAATAACATCTCTGAATGTTGCAGAGAACCACTGATAGCTCCGAAGCCGGTAAAACTGTGTTTTACATTTTCACAGCGGAATTCCCGCCATCCACAAACAATCCGGAGCCGGCAACAAAACTGGACATCGGGGATGCAAGAAAAAGAGCCGCTCTGGCGATTTCTTCCGGTTGAGCGATACGTTTCAGAGCATGTAACTTGGCGGCCCACTCTTTCTGCGTCTCATCACCTGCCATAGCAGTATCCGTTCCCCCGACCATCAATGCATTTGCTCTGATACCTTGATCTGCATAGTCTGCCGTTACCCCCTTCACTAACCCCATGAGCCCTGCTTTTGCAGCAGCGTAAGCACTCATACCCGGCAGCCCGACAGATGCTCCAACGAAACTGGATGTAAAAACAATAGAGCCGCCTTTGCGAGCAAGCATAGCGGGTATCTGAGCCCGAGCACCAAGAAAGGCTGATGTCAGTGTTATTGAAATTGTTTCATTCCACTCAGCAAGTGTAACTTCTGAAAGCGGCTTAACAGGGCCGATTATCGCAGCATTGTTAAAGGCAATATCAAGCCCGCCAAACGAGCGCAAAGCTACCTCAACAAGCTCCTCATGAGTATCTTGCGAACTAACATCACCTGCAACAATCTGCGCTTGCCCGCCTCGAGAGTGAATGGTTTCCGCGACCTCTCGAAGAGCCCTTTCTCCACGAGCATTTAATACGACTGAAGCGCCCTCTGCACTAAAAAGCAATGCAGCAGCACGACCAATCCCCGATGAAGCACCGGTAATTATAGCAACTTTATTTTGTAATAGTTCCATTGATTGTCTCCTTTGTGGAAGCCATTCATAGGAACGATAATGATATCCGGACTATGCATTTCTTATTTTTAAATTTCACATTTTTTGGCAATACCGCAGACATGCGTACGATTAAGTAAGGCTTGATCATTCTGCCACGAATTTTCATAATCGAGAGTCAGACCGATACGGCCTTGCAGGCTTTCTCCGCAGTCGAGGCTGACCTCAGTGTCAAACGTATCGGTGAGGACTGGCAACAAACATTACTGAAAATGAAGCTACAGATCTGATGCTTGAAGGAATGTTCGGATGGAAGGACCGCAAAACGTCCCTATACCGGAAGCGCTCAACACCGAAACTGGCAAGACAAACGGTTGCGAAGATTGACTGGAGAGGTTTGGGCAGCATTTCGCCACACCCAAATTCAGAGGAGGAGTGCGCGATAAAAAATGAAAAACAAATAAGCTATTTCAGCTGCTTAAACTGCCAAAGCGTGGCAGTGGGATGCCTCGCCCGAAGAACTAATAAATAACAAAAACAGATTATTACCCCCCCTCACCAATGAGAAGTATCATTGAAATCATTAGTCTTATGCACAAGCCCCCCCTCACTACTGGTCATTACACTAACTCGGAATGACCAGTCTAATACTAAATTTTCAATCTCCGCTTTATGCGTGCGACTAGCACCTTAACCAGTGCTTTAAAGGGCATCATATGGACATTAACATCAGCATCTACATGGGATATATCATCATTAATAAATGAGGATCTTTCCCCCATCAGTTCATGAAAAGAACGTTGATCAAAATTATAATCTTTACGCAACACCTCTAAGGATTCATCATTACTTAAGAGCCCATATAGTTTCTGCAAACCAATTACACGGTAAATACGAGAGAGCGTATGTATCGGTGTAAAATAAATAAATGACTTTTCAATCTCGAAGTGTAAGTCAGATTGTTTATCAGGTCGTTTTATCAAATCGGAAAATGCTTTATAAAACATCTCCTTTGACACATCATCGAAAAATTTATTACCGATCAATGAATGCTCATTCAGAACGCGCATATTATTAGTTAAAGACGGAGCACTTGCATTTCCTTTATTCAAAATACGGAAATTAATAAGCTTTTCATCAGAAACAAAGAAATCAAAATGCTTACACATTTTAATCCATTGATAATAGTCAGGTAACTGTCTTAATGAGTTATCGTAGCCTCCTATTTTATCATATACAGATTTATATATAAGGCTCGAAGGATGACATATACTATTTCCGCTTAAAAAAAATGTTCGCAGCCACTCTTCTTTATTTTTATTCTTAACTTTGAAAACGTTATAATAATCAAAATTACTAGAATTTAATTCAACCTCATCCTCATTAATAAAATTTGCGTTAGAAAAACATGCAGAGTATTGAGGGTTATTAATTAAAAAAGAAACTTGCTTTTCTAATTTATCATGGCACCAAGTATCATCCGAATTAATCAGCGCTATCATTTTACCTTTTGAAAGCTTGATCAATTCGCTATGTACTACAGCCGCTCCACGGTTGATCTTATTTAGATGAACGTGCACCCTTGGATCATTAATAGCACTGAGTATGCTATGCGTATTATCAGTTGAACCATCATCAGATATAATAAATTCAAAGTTCTTGTAGGTTTGATTTAATACACTATCGATGGCCTTCATGACAAACTTGTCATGATTGTATGACGGCATAATTACGGAAACTTCCACCATGTAAGTTTTACCCTCTCTTATTAAAGAAAGTTTGTTTAATTTTTGCAATTCCGAACCAGACAATAGGCGGAGTAATTAAATGAACAACTTTTCTCACAATCGGCGGAATACTCATAATAACTATTAGTCGCATATAGGAGGCACTAAATACTCTCAATATAAATGGCAACCTTAACAGTTTTATATTTTTTCTTAGAACACCTAATTTTTTATATAATAACTTCTGAACATGTGGCTCACAAAATGGAATGTAGGATTCCACATCATCCGCCATTTGTATTTGTTTATTTATATTGGTTAGACCACTCCACTGCCCATTACTATGAACACGATACACACTCATCGGCTCATGCAATACACATAATTGACTGTGCTGTGTCATCAATATATGGAATATCCAATCAAATGCACGTAGGCTAAATATCCCACTAGGTAAGGCTTTTAAAGCTTCAGATCTGTAAACCATTGTTGAAAAATTACCTGGCAAATTGTCATCAACTAACTGATGACAATTTATAGCAGTATACCCATTTATACTATTTATTCGAAGTGAAAACTTACATTCCTGAGTGCTAAAAATATAATAATTTGAACCACACGCAATGAATTCTTTACGTCGCTTTAACAGCCGAATTTGCTTACTAAGCTTGGATATGCTGGTCCAATAATCATCGCCCTCTAAGATAGCAATATATTCACCATCACAAGCAGAAATGCTTCTTCGATAGTTTAATGTAATTCCTAAATTTTTATCTCGTTCTAAGTATTTAATATTTTTGATATTGGAGGTGTTAAAAATTGTTTTAACTTTATCAAAAGTATCATCCGTTGAACAATCATCAGCAACGATAATTTGAATTTTATTGAAATCATAATCCTGCGACAACAATCCATTTATGGCCTGCTCGATATAGGCGGATTGATTATAAGTAATCAAAATAATTGACAACTCAGGCTTACTTACTAATTCCATCAAGAGATAACCACATCCTAAAAGCGACATATTACATTATGTCGCCCAAACCAAATCTTTAAAAATAGCTTAAAGCCATTTAATTATATATTTATGAATTTTGCTTCATTATCTTTGCAATCATTTCGATATGCTCTTCCGATACCCCACTATGAAACGGCAAACATAATACTTGATTTTTTAATATCGAGGCGTTCGGAACATCCAAAATACTAATAATTTTCTCATTTTTATATGGTTCAAAATCTGTGCAAATAGGATGAAAATATTTTCGTGAAAAAATATTTACCTTTTTTAACTCATCGTAAATTTGATCTCTAGAGCGACCGAATTCCTCAGCAATAATACGGATTGGATAATATTGCTCAGATCTTGAAACCCCATCTTGATTTAGTTGAATATGTATCCCTGGTAGATCAGAGAGCAACTCATTATAGCTTTTACGCAATGAACTGCGCTTAAGCATCTCATGGCGATAAATTTCTAAATTAGCCAAGCCAACAGCGGCTTGAAGCTCGTTCATTTTACCATTTAAGCCTATATCGATAACTTCATCCTCATTTTTAATGCCAAAATTACGTAGCATATAAATTTTTTGAGAATCTGTAGCATTTGGAGTGGTAAGCGCCCCTCCCTCTATAGTATTAAAGAGCTTTGTCGCGTGGAAAGAAAACATGGTAGCATCGCCAAAATTACCAATACCCTTCCCATTAACCTCCACACCAAACGCGTGTGCTGCATCATAAATTAATTTCAAGCTATTTTTATTCGCTAGGTTCTCTAAACTTTGTAAATCACAAACATTTCCATATACATGCACACCAAGAATTGCAGAAGTGTTTTGATTAATTGCAGCTTGCACGGAATGTGGATCAAGTGTCCAAGAACGAGCGTCCACATCAACAAACACAGGTTTCAAACCATTCCACGCAATTGAATGTGCGGTTGCCGCGAATGTTAACGGTGTAGTAATCACCTCGCTCCCACGAGGCAAATCGAACATCTTAAGAGCAGCCAAGAGGGCGATTGTACCATTATTGAATAGCTTAACAGTTGGCGCCCCTAATTCTGTTACCAGTCTACGCTCAAGCTGCTCGTGAAGAGGTCCATGATTAGTCACCACTCCGCTCTGCCAAATCTGACTGACCATAGCATGCATATCAACAACATTCGGAAGCAATGGCTTGGCTACATATAATGGTGCGCGATCCATCAAAAATTCCCTTTTCCGCGAATAAACATTTCGCATGCTTGAGTACAAGTATAAGTAGGTATATTATTATTGCGATGCACATCAAATCTTTCAGATGCTGAATCATCAATAAAAATAGCAGAAATTTTACTAATATATTTAGACTTTGCTACACCTGCTGCAACATCTATAATGCTATCAAATAGCCCCAAATAGATATTGTGAACAAGTAACGTTTCCCTAGGATCAATACCGAATACAGCCTTATGCCGTGTGATTAAATGAATTCTCTTATCTTGATTCTTCCAATGATAAAGTAATCCAATCAATGCGGAATTCGTCTTATCAGTAAAAATTAAAGTATCATCTAAATCGACATAAATATCTTGAAAGTCATAACTAACTTCATATGATGGCAATATAGAACAATCACGAACTATATTAACATCGTTCTCGAAAATCATAACATTTAAATTCATTTTATCGTAAATTGCTAATGCCGGTAAATTCACACCTCTAGCGCGCGCAAACCCCATCCCGCCAGAAACCCGAGGGGCAATTTCCAAGAGCGTCAATTGACCATTACGGTTTCTTTTAACCTGAAAAAACCACATTCCGCGAAATGAAATTGCCTTATTTATTAAATTAGCAAAATCTATAAATTCATCTCCGACAACGCGCCGTGAGGAAACGGAAATTCCATTGCTGACGCGAGCACGTTCTCGCGGCCCAACATAGCGCAACTCACCATTTTTATCTGTAAAACAATCAATAGTATATTCCTGCCCTACAAGCAGTTCGCATAAAACATATTTCTCATCAATGTAGGCAAGATCATCCAATGACATAACTTTTTTGGCTCCACGAGAACCCTGACCTTTGTCCGGCTTTACAAACAAAGGTAGATCATCCTGAGTAACCAGATTGGCATCGTAAATTAGAGGAGTCAAAATAACTTCTTTTAATTTCTCATATGTTTGCCGCTTTGATCTTGCCAATAACGAAGTAGCCGCACAACTCCCCACAACCTGTATACCAGGAGGTAAAATACCGTTCTCTTGCCATGCAGGCAACAAAGCCACTAATTCATCATGCGCAGGGACAATGAAATCAATGTCCAATTTCTTAACAAGAGAGACAAACTCCTCTTGAAAATCAATATGATCAAACATTGGCACAACATGCACCATATTTTCATAAGTAAAAGCACTATGATCAGCCACTGAAGTTGCTCCAATCACGT